>NZ_CBDBOT010000001.1:0-10368 GCF_965208475.1 Candidatus Poriferisocius sp.
GTTGGGGGCGGCGACGTCCAAGTTGCGTGGCGGGCCTGGAGCGGCCACAGACGGGCGTGCGGGCGTCGTCACGCTCCCGGTCACATAGGCCGACTGCCCGGCGCTGTTCGATGCCCTCACCCGCACCTGATAGAGAGTGGACGCCACGGCCGTAAGTACATAGGAGGTGCCCGACACCTCCGCGGTGGTGTATGCGCCGGTCGAGCCGACCCGGTGCTCAAGGTCGTAGTGCTCGACCGCTCCCCCCGTGTCCGGTTCGTCCCAGGAGATGTTGACGGTGTCGAAGCGGGGGGATGCCACATCCAAATTGCGTGGGGGGCCGGGGGCCACAACCGCTACGGGGGTGCCCGACTCTCCGGTCTCCAACAGTCGTAGGCGCATCTCGGGCACTTGGGCGTTGCCCCATGAGAGGCCCCGGCGGGTGACCACCGTTTTGGCGGCCAGGTTGACCCCGCGGCGGCGGTCGAGCAGCCCGAGGTCCACGTAGTCGCCGTAGTCCAGCGCGGCCACCAGGCGACTCTTAGCAGAGGTTTCCTGCCAAAGCGGGAGGGTCACATCGTGATATGTGCGAGGCTCGGCCAAATCGTCGAGGTCGGCCTGGATACGCTCGGTGTTGCCCGACCCAGTAACCCACACCGGCCACACCACCGCTCGGATGCCCCATTGTCCTTGGGACGGGATATTGTCCACGACCTGCTCGGCAGTTTGGGGAGTGGTGGCCGTCCACGACACCCGGAGAGTCACCCGGAGACGGTGAGCGGAGCGGTGCGCCGCTTGGACTTGGGTTTGGTCGGCGGCCCGGACCGTGAGAGTGGCCCGGGGTCAGAGCCGACCGGTAAAAGGGAAGGTCGTCGAGGTCGTCGTAGTCCCAATTCTGGGTACTCATCTGCCCACGGGAGTTGGTGATGGCCAGCGTCCAGGAGATGGCGTCGGAGGCGCTGACCGCCCTCATAGTGACCGCCAGTGTCTCCCGCCCGTTTATGTTGGACTGACTCCCGGAGGCCGATATGAGGCTGGAGGGGATGGTCACCCACGCGTAACGCCAGTGGTAGGTGAAGGGGTCGTTACCCACCACGAGCTGGGTGGCCGCTACCTCGATCTCCACTTTGGCCACCGACACCGACATTCTTCCGAAGGTGGTCGGGGCGGTCGGCGCCGGCTGGCGGAAGGTGACCGTAGGGAGGGTCTCTACTCCCGTGTGCTGGTACCGTCCCCGTCCCGTCTGAGAGTCGGCTGTTTCTCCAACCCCGTCCCAAGACCCTTGGGCATCTGCTCCCACTGTCTCGGATGCGGGCGCCACATCGAAGGGGATTCTTAGCCGGTTGCGTACCTGCTCCACCCGCTTATCGGTCTCCACATTTTGTATGAGCAGGGCCGCGCTGCTGACCGTCTTCTGGTCGGCGGCGGGGGGGAGCCTGCCGTAGGTGGGCATTGTGAGCCTGCCGAGTCGGTCTTCTCCGGCGAGTCGTCCGCCCACGAGAGCGGCCAGTGATGCGACCTCGAACCCCCTACCTTCAAACATGAATGGAGCGAAAGTGATCCCCGCTCCGGCGGCGCCGGTCAGCCGAGGGGCCGCGCCGGTCACCTCAGCCCATAGCGTGGAGTCGGTGTAGAGGTTGGCGCTCGCCGAGGAGACATCCACCTGCCGGGTGGCGTACTCGTCCAACTTGCCCGAGAGCCGATAGCGGGTTTGGGGGCGGCCCGCCCTGGGGACCGCCCTCGGCTGGTCTACCCACCCCTCCCACAATGTCACCGTGTCGAGCGTCACCCGGATGGCCGCCCTCGTGGACAACTGGGCCTCTGTCCACCGGCTGGAGCCGCCCGGCTGATAGTCCTCGCCCTCCAACACCAGCGTGCCGCGGGCGGTCTCAACCGTCGACCGGTCCGGGTTGGTCTCACCGCTCCCGTGATCCACCCGACCGGACCCCACCGCCCCCGAGATATCCGCCGACACACCACCCCAATCGGCGGACACGGCCACCCGAGGGCGAGACCGGGCCATCAGCCGAGAGCAGAGATCAGGATCGCCGACGCCAAGCCGATTATCCCGACGATCCACACACCCGCCCAGAACCTAAAGCGACGGCTCCGAGCATCCAGGATCCGATTGGCATCAAAGATGTCCGGATGATCGCCGATCCTGGACCCGCTGGCCATGGCCTATTCGATTACCTTCGGGCCGTGCCTCTTGAGGTAGCGGGCCTGCCTAACTGACAGATCGGATGTGGAGATGATCTCCAAATGCTTTAGCCTCAACTCAACCGAAGCCCGTATCAATTGTTCGGTCTCCACATGGCCCTTTACATGGTTCTTCAAATCCCAGAAATCGGGGTCATCCTCACCAAACCACCGCGGGCCATTCAAAAGCCTCTTGTGTTTTTTGTAGAGACGAATGGCCAAATATTCGGCCCTCTTTGGGATAGTGAATAGGGCCAAATCCGAGAGCGTTCGATTACACCATTTACAACTTTGAACGACTCGATCCTCGGCGTTGCTCGCTCGGGATGGTATCAAATCCGTCCATGATGCGGGAACAACATGATCCCACTCCTCGGCGGGGTCGCCACAATAAACACAAGTCCAAACATCGGAAGTGAGTAGCAGCGTAAACGCGTCCAGGTTCTTCAATCTCATAATGTTCCTTCCAGGGTCAATTCTCCCCTGTTGGCGGCCCTCTGGACCTCCTCCACAACATAGCGGCCCAGGAGGCGTTCGTCGAGCATCAGGTTTAGGATGAGAGGCCCCATAGCGCCATTTCCGGCCCCTCCCCCCGTCTGGTAGTTGCGTGGGAGGGGTATGACCGCTTCGGGGCCGCCGTCGCCGACTACGGCGAGGGTGGGCCGCCTGACGATGCCACCAGAGCCCAACACTGGGGTGCGGGGATCCAAATTTTCTGACGGGGCTCGGGTGACCCCGGAGCCGGGGCGGTGGGGGCCTTGTACGGGGGTTTGGGGGCGGGTGTCGATGGGCTCGGGGAGGATGCCCGGCCCGGCGGTGCCGGTCTGCTCACGCTGCCGCTGGCGGCGTTCCTCCTCGGCCTCCCGCTCTTGTTGAGCCCGATATCTGGCGGGGCCTATGGCCCTGGCCCGTCCGGCGGCGGCGGCCAGCCGGTCATACGAAGAGATGGCCCGCCGGGCGGCGGCGGCGCTCTCGTCGATCTGGTCGGCGGTCTCGTCGGCCTCATCACCCAACGCGTCGACGCCTTCCCCGGCGTTGTCCGACGCCGTGCGTAGCGCCCCGTAGACGGTGGTTTGGCGCTCGGTGATGGCGTTCACCCTCGCCAGCGCGGCGTCGAGGTCCACATATTGGCCCTTGAGCTCCACGGCGCCGAATGAGAGGCGGGTGGTGGCCAGGGTGGCCTCTTCGGCGGCCCGTGCGAGGCGGAGTTTGCGGAGTTCAAGCTCGTCGGTGGCCTGGGCCTGGTCTCGGTAGGTTCTGACCACGTAGTTGGCGGCGTTGGCCGCCGTCTCCAGAGACGGTAGGAGCCCCTCGAATATGGTTTGGCCGAGGCCGCTCACGGTGTGGCGTAGCTCGTTCATGGTGTCATTAACGCGGGCGCTCGCGTCGGCGGTCTGCTGGGAGAGGATGTTGCCGGTGCGTTCGGCCTGCTCCCCCAGCCGGCGGAGGCCCTCGGAGCCGCCCCGGAGCAGAGGAAGGAGTTCTGCCCCGGAGCGACCGAGGATGTCTTGGGCGTAGGCGAGTCGTTGGGTGGGGTTCTCCACCGAGCGGATGGCATCAGCGAGGACGGCGAACTGCTGCTCGGGTTCGAGGGCGGCCAACTCTTTGGCGTTGATGCCCAACTCTTCGAACGCCACCCGAGCGTCGCCGATGCCCATGGCGGCGTCCACACTGTTGGCCGCGAGGCGCCGCTGGGCCTTGACCACCACATCCAGCGAGGTGCCCGACTGCTCGGCGGCGAACCGGAGCCGGGAGAGCCCCTCGGTCGAGATGCCGGTGGTCTGGGAGAGCTTTTGCAGCTCATCCGACGTTTTGAGGCTGGTGGTGATGAGCCTCCCGAGACCGGCGAGCGCGCCGGTGGCCATCCCCGCCAGAGCGACCCCCGAGAGCCGGGAGAACCGGCCTATGGCCTGGGTTTGGGCTCCGACGCCCTTGAGGTTGCGGTTGAGCGACCGGGTGCCTGCCCGTGTTTGGTCACGGAGCCTCACGAGGAGGTTTAGGGTGGCCACTTAGCCCACCCGGCCCGTCGATTGTTCGGCCCTGGCCCGCGCCCGCGCCCGGCGGCGGGCGTTGAGCCGCCTCTGCTGGCCGCCCCAGAGCATCCGATGCGACCAGAGCGTCTTCACGCTCTTAAACACCGAGATGGTGAGGTCGCCGAAGTTGTGCTCCAGCCATCGGGTGGCGTAGAGAGTGGCGTTGGGATCGCCCGGCAAATACGCTTTGTCGGTCCGAGGGTCGACGGTCTCCACGAAGATGGCGTACACCTCCGAATTGCGGAATGCGATCCTTTTGTCGCGGCGAATGAACGCGGTGAACCCCCGGAGGCTCTCGCCGGTGACCACCGGCCAGAGCGGATTCTCTCGGAGTAGCTCCCCCGCCTGATCTCTCAAATTTTCCAATATCACGGGGTCCTCGATGAACGAGTCGGGGCGGTATCGGGGGTCGCCGAAGAACCCCGGCTCGAACGCGTCGCCGGAGGTGAGGTTGGTGAGCCGGTTGCCCTGGTCGTCGAGGAGGACGTCGACGACGAAGCCGACGGCCTGGCCGACGCTGGCGGCGGGGTTGGCGACCATTTAGGGGCCGACCGCTCGGATGGTGGCGGCGATGTACGGGCGGCGGGTACCGGCCACCCGATGGTCATAGTCAACATGGGAGGAGAGCAGCTCGGGAAAGCAGTCCTCCACTTGGTTGAGCGCATCGGTGAGCCGCTCGTCCCAGAGCTGGATGTCGTCGCCCTCGGCCCACTCCGACGATTCGGCGGGGCCGAAGATGATCCGCACCACCACCGCCACCCGCCGACGGTTGGCCAACGCGACCGTGCCGACATAGCGGGTGGAGACCACGGGCTTGGTGGAGAGCCCCCGGAGCTCCGGCGCCTGCCAGGGCGAGAACGTCCACCGGCCATCCGTGGCGAGGGCGGTGTCTATCCGCCCCTTGAGACCCACCTACACCTCCGGGTCGGTGTCGGGCTCGGCTACTGGGTCGGAGACGGCGTTGGGGCCTCCCCGGCCCTCCACCGGCTCGGCGTCGAATAGCCCCGAATCGAAGATGTGCGGCCAATCTATGGCCGCCTCCAGCAGTGTCTCCAGCGCCAACCGCAAGGTCGTTTGGATCTGCGACGTCTCGGCGTAGAAGTGGATATAGAGCCGCTTGAGCGCCTCCCCGGAGAGTGTCTGCCCCTGGAGGTTGGGGAGCCCGGCGATGTCCCGGAGGGCCATGTTCATCGCCTCCACCTGGGCCAGGGCGTGGGCCACTCCCTCGGTTTGCGGCTGGAGGTATTCGATGTCCAGGAGGTCGTCGGGGAGGTGGATGGTGTCACCCGTGATGATCCCGAGTTGCCCCTCCAAGATTTTTTGGTTGGCCTGAATTTGGGTGTCGTCGGCGGTCACATTAAACCGGGCTCGGGCGTCCAAATCCCCTTGGCGAAACACCGGCGAGGGGGCGGTGAACAGGTCGAGCACCCGCGAGTTGGTTGAGTATCGGCGGGCGATCTCGGCCACCGGAGCCCATATCTCCAAGTATTTGGCGCTTCCCCAGATGCCCTGGCGGGGGTCGCGGGCGACGACCTCTACCCGCCCGTCTCCGAGCAGCTCACCGTCCAAGTGCTCCCCGATCTGGGTCTCGCCGTCGAAGGCGTAGGTGTCTCTGGTCACCCCGGACTCGGCCACCCACACCACATCGAGGCGGTCGGGGCGAATGTCGGGGGCCTCGTCGGAGAGCCACGGCGAGACGAAGAGGTGCCCCATCTCTCGGGTGGGGTACCAGTTTCGGGGCTCCACCACCGACAACCCGCCGCCGAGGCGGAGGAGCAGGCATCCGCCGTAGCGGGTGAGGTCGATGAGAGCGTCGAAGCACACCTGTATGAGCCCGTTTTCGTCGCCCATCACCCGGGTGTTGGGTTCGAGCTCCTCGATGGTCTCGGCGGTCACCGACACCCCCGGAGCGGTCGGCTCGCTCATGAGCAGCAAGTTGGCCAGTTTGACGGAGTAGGCCTTGAATTCGTTTACGACTACGGGGTTGGCGCCGAGGTCTATGGCGGCTCCGAGACTCCCCCGCCATAGCCCCGCCAGATAGTCGAGCCGCTTGTTGCGGGCGCGGAAGCGGGCGGGTGGCCATTCCTTACGGGGGCCGATCTGGTCGGGGCGGATGTAGACGTCGAAGGAGACGGGATCGGTGAGAGTGGTGGTGAGGTCGGGGGCCTCGATGCCGAGACCCTCGTAGGAGGTGCGATAGGCCATCGCACCCAGGATACAAGAGAGGCCCCCGCCGGAGCGGGGGCCTCTCTGGGTTTGTCCTCTTGAGAGAAAAGGAGCCTACCGGACGTTAGCGGCCTATGGCGGTTGAGCAGTAGTAACACCCGAGATGTGAGGTGTCGTCGGGATCGGCGGGCGGGAAGTACCCGGTTCTCTGGCACCGCCGTACGACGGTCTCGTAGTTGGGATGGCATCCGCACTCGCACCCGTCCTCGGGGGTGATGGTGACGGGGCGGGGTGGGAGGGTCGCTCGGTTGGCCGCGAGCGAGGCGGCGGTGTCGGGATTCGGATTCATGTGATAGTGTCCTCTCTTGGAGCGCCCCATCCGGTACAGGCCCAGGTCTTGATGTCGTACCGACGCCACCGGTTGTAGCTGGGGTAGAGACCCTGGTGATCGACGCGGATGTTCCATCGCTCTGTCCACTCGTGGACGGTGTAAGCGCCGCACTCGGCACAGAAGGCCTTCGCTTTGGGGGGGCTGGGTGTTTCTGTCATAAGATGTCATCTTACACACGGTCACGCCAGTTGTGCAACTCAGGAGCCTAAACCTCTTGTCGAGACTCCCGCCATTTCTCCCGTAGCCACTGGATGAACAGGTGATAGTCGAACCTATGAGGGGGTTCTCCCTGCTTGTAGGCGAAGTATTCGGCCTCGGTGGTGGGGAGTGAGGCCCCGAGAGCGTTACAAAGCTCGAGAGCGTAGGCTCTCTGCTTGTCCGTGGGCGGTCGGGTGCTCTCCAGGGCCTCGGCCCCGAACATTAGACCAACCCGAGACGCCGGGCGTGATGCTTGGAGCGTATGACCCGCACGGCCCGCTTGGGGCCTGCTCCGGTCCATTGGTCGTAGCGGAGGGCGTCGACGCCGTGGTCGTTCTCCTTGAGGGGTTTGTCCTCGCCGCGGAGGGCGGCCCGGTCGTCCCACTGGTAGTTGTGGAGCTCCTTGACGAGGTGGTGGCATCGGGAGGCGATGAGGAGGCGGTGCTCCTCGGTCACGGTGCGGAGGTGCTGCAGGGCCGGGGCTACGGTGTTGTCGGCGACTATCACTGGCGCTTGGATGCGCTCTCGGAGGGCCTGCCACATGCTCATGGCGTGCGGATCGACACTGACGCGGGTGAGGCGGCGGTCTCCGAGCCATCGGATGATCCGCCGAGCCTGTTCGGCCTCTGACAGTGGGCCGGCGTCTTGGCCGTCGTAGCGCCATTCGTCCATGGCCCACTGGGTGCCGTCGCCCATATGTGCCACGAGGACGGCGTGGGTGACGCTGGAGTGGGCCCAGTCGACGCCCAGGGTGTATTGCCAGGGCGCAAAATCGGTGGGCAGGACGCGGATGGCCTCGGCGATGTGCGGGAAAATAGCGCCACTGCTGACGGCCCACTGCCCGAAGACCATCCGCTTCTTCATGGCGCCGTGGTAGCGGCGGTGGAGCCCGGCCACATAGCTGGCGGTCAATGTGGGGTTGTCGGCCAGCTCGAATGGAATGTGAACCATGGTGTGGCCGTCGGCGGCGTCCACCCAATCGGTCTTGATCGGGTGGGCGGGGCCTGCCGGGTTGGTGACCAGCACAAATTTGGCGTTGGGTCGGGAGCACCGGTCGGCGAGCGAGTTGAGGAATTCGTCGTCGAGGAGGGTGGCTTCGTCTCCGAGAGCGCCGCGGGCGGCGAACGAGCGGGCTTGCTGCTCGCTGCCGCTCTTGCCGCCGAGGAGCACGAAGAAGCGGTTATAGCCGCCCCTCGTCGACCTCATGGTGTAGTAGTCCTCCCGCCGCCGCCACCCGGCGCCCATCATCTGGCTCCACTCGGTGGCGTATCGGAGGATGGTTCCCTGGGCCTGCTTACGGGAGCGGGCTCCGAGGAGGAAGTCTTCGCCGGTGTATGAGCTGGTGGCCCACCAGAGAAAAGCGTGGATGCTGGAGAGGGTCTTGCCGGATTGGACGGGGCCGACCACCACCACGCTCTCGGTCTCCGGCGACTGGGATATGGCCTCCACCACCCGCTTCTGCTTAGGTGACCACTGGATCATCGGGCAGTCCTTATTTCTCTTCCGCGGTCTCTCCCGCGTACGTACCCGTTCCACGCCAGGAGCTCGTGGGCGGCCATTTTGAGGAGCTCGTAGGGGTTGATGCCGAATCGGTAGCCGAGAGCGAGAGCGACGGCGTACGGGTCGCTCACGAGCGGATGAGAGGCGAGGCCCTCGCCGTGGGCCTGCCCCACCCGATACGCTCGGTCAGAGGCTTTTAAACGCCGGGTGAGCGGCGTATACCTCCCCGATGAGTTGGAGGGGCAAATCTGCCGGTTCGATCATCCCCTCCCGGTCAGATAGGTCGCACATCACCCCGAGAGCGCCCAACACGGCCTCGATGTGTCTCTCGTCGTCGTCGGCGTCCTCGGCGGCCTCAACAGCCGCCACGTGCTCCAGGTAGGCCCGAGCGGTGAGGATGTTGTACGAGGCGGAGAACACCTCGGGGCCGGTCGGCCCGTCCACCTCGAACTCCCGCCGCCATAGCTGCTGGGCTCCGGTCATGTGACGTCACCATCGACGGTGACGGTCACCGAGAAGGTGCGCTTGCCGCGGTCCTCGAACGTGCGGGAGATGGCGAATATGGCGTCGAATGTGATGGCGGCTACGCCCGTGGCTCGGGTGAACTCCACCTTGTAGCGGCGACCGTTGCCCCCCAACAACACGGGGAGGGTGCGCTCGGTTTCGTCGATGTCGAAACTGCCGGTGAGTACCACTCCCCCGGCGTTGTGGGTGGTCGTCAGGCCCCCCGATTTGGATTCGAAGGTGTTGGGGGTGGGCTCCAAAGTGAGGCCGGAGAACCCCGACTCGAGGCCGGGTTCGGCGATGGTCACATTGGCCGTGGCGCCCAGCCCCACCTTGAGTACCTGTTGGGAGCCGGAGCGGGCTCGCACTGTGCTGCTAGCCACTGGCGACCACCTCCCTGGCCCCCACAAGGACGAACCCGGTGGCGGCGGCGGTCGAGGAGTCGATAGTCACCGCGGCGGCGGTGGTAGACAGGCTGACCGTTTGGACGCCGTTGGACTCGGTCAGGTTGTGCGACGTGCTCCCGTCGGCGAGTACCAGATTGGACGCGGTGCCTATGTCGGTCACCAGAATGTAGGCGACGCCCTCCTGGTCACGCCCGGCGTTGGCCGCGAGCACATTGACTGGGCTGCCTGCCGGGTTGGTGGTGAACGGCACCACCGTACGACCATAGCCGCCCCTGCCCGCCGCGGCGAGGCTCCAGGGGCGGGTTATGGCGTCAGCCGCCGGCGCGTCGATCCCTGGGCGGGCGAAACTCACGGGGTGAGCCTGCCAATGCTCCAACGGCCCACCCGATTGGAACACCATCAGCGTCGGCGGGGTCACCCCCGACGAGTAGGCCGACCCGAGGAGGCCGGCGATTACCGCATCATTTGCGGCGGTGTCGTACAGGGTGGAGAAGTCGTAGCCGGTGCCCACCGCATGCACCGAAGCCAGTTCGATCTCCCGCCCGAAATAGTCCTCGTTCGTGACGTCCGCGGTGCCGTTCACGGTCATCCCGAGCAGGTTGGTTACCTGGTGGGCCGCAGAGGCGGTGGCCACCCAGATTTGGAGGTCTTTCGTCCTCCCGATGGTCACGAGTCGGCACCCCCGTCAATGCTGGCGTAGGTGAAGAGCGACGGCTCGAGGGTGAGGTATCCGTAGTCGCCGACCTGCCGGAGCAGGTGCTCGGGATTGTCGGAGATTTGGTTGGTCTCCGGCGTCCAGTACTGGACGAGCGGCGCCCGGATGGCGGCGGCGGCCCCAGCCGACACCCCGCACAACACCGGCCAGTTACGCCCCCGGAGAGCGAACGTGTTCGCCCCCGCAGTTGTCGGGATGGGGATCCCGTTCCAGGAGAAAATGTCGATGTCGAACAGTCGCCCCTTATACCCGACCCGAGCGAGCACCGAGTTGTTT